>NZ_JARVRO010000010.1:0-20638 GCF_030209645.1 Curtobacterium sp. ME-Dv--P-122a | reverse complement strand
TGCCACGAACTTCCGACCAGGTACGCCCGAAACGACCCGGTACGCCCGGAACCACGCTGCCGCCCCGGAGTACCTGCCACAAACGGGCATACCTGCCACGAACTTCCGACCAGGGACGCCCGAAACGACCCGGTACGCCCGGAACCACCCGGCCACCCCGGAGTACCTGCCACGAACTTCCGACCAGGGACGCCCGAAAGGTCTCGGTACGCCCGGAACCACCCGGCCGCCCCGCAGTACCTGCCACAAACGGGCATACCTGCCACGAACTTCCGACCAGGGACGCCCGGAAGCGCCAGGCACGCTCGCTCCGACGAGGCGAGCGCGGCTCCGCACGCGACCACGAAGCGGCCGGGAGGCTCGTGGCGGGCCCGCCACGGGCCTCCCGGCCGCGCATGCGGATTCGCGCAACGAAACGCGCGCTCCCGAGCCCCCTGACCCCAACCCGGGGGACGTTCCCTCCGGATCACGCACGCCGTTACGAAAACGCGACCAATCCGAATTGACAGCCACACCGAGGCTGTGCGTAAATTGCCTCCGTCCAGCCGATGTGACCGTTCACATGAGCGTCACACCGAGCCGGATCCGGACGCGACAACGAAGTCCACACAGGCCCCCTGTGCTTTCGCTGCCGCAGCAGAACCACCCGAACACACTGCCGCACCGAAGCGGCAGAAGGAGATGCACTGTGGCGTCAACCCCGATCGACACCGGCCTCGAGACCCGGTCGATCACCGCACCCGAGACGATCCTCGAGATGCGCTCGATCACCAAGGAGTTCCCTGGTGTGAAGGCGCTGGCCGACGTCTCCCTCAGCGTCCGCGCCGGCGAGATCCACGCGATCTGCGGCGAGAACGGCGCCGGCAAGTCGACCCTGATGAAGGTCCTGTCGGGCGTCTACCCGTACGGCACCTACAGCGGCGAGATCGTCTACGAGGGCGAGGAAGTCCGCTTCTCGAACATCAAGCAGTCCGAGCAGGCCGGCATCGTCATCATCCACCAGGAGCTGGCGCTCGTCCCGGAGCTCTCGATCACCGAGAACCTGTTCCTGGGCAACGAGCCGAGCCGCGGTGGCGTCATCAACTGGACCGCCGCACAGCTCCGTGCGCAGGACCTGCTCGCCCGCGTCGGCCTGGCCGACGACCCGGACACGCAGATCAAGAACATCGGTGTCGGCAAGCAGCAGCTCGTCGAGATCGCGAAGGCCCTGCACAAGGACGTCAAGCTCCTGATCCTCGACGAGCCGACCGCCGCGCTCAACGAGAACGACTCGCAGCACCTGCTCGACCTGATCGTCGGGCTGAAGGCCAAGGGCATCGCGAGCATCATCATCAGCCACAAGCTCAACGAGATCGAGCAGATCGCGGACGAGATCACGATCATCCGCGACGGCAAGGCCATCGAGACGCTCAACGTCAAGGCGGACGGCGTCAACGAGGACCGCATCATCCGCGGCATGGTGGGCCGCTCGCTCGAGTCGCGCTTCCCGGACCGCACCCCGAAGATCGGCGAGACCTTCTTCGAGGTCCGCAACTGGACGGTGCAGCACCCGATCGACCCGTCGCGTCTGGTCTGCAAGGCATCGAACTTCCACGTCCGCAAGGGCGAGATCGTCGGCTTCGCCGGCCTGATGGGCGCCGGACGCACCGAGCTGGCGATGAGCCTGTTCGGTCGCTCCTACGGCACCTGGCTCGACGGCCAGATCATCAAGGACGGCCGCGAGATCAAGGTCACGAACGTCCAGCAGGCGATCGAGAACGGCATCGGCTACGTCTCCGAGGACCGCAAGGCGCTCGGCCTGAACCTGCTCGACACCGTGAAGCGCTCGACGGTCGCCGCCGACCTGAAGAAGATCTCGAAGGCCGGTGTCGTCGACTCGCTCGAGGAGTACTCGGTCGCCGAGAAGTACCGCAAGATGCTCCGCACCAAGGTGCCGAGCGTCGAGGACAACGTCGGCAAGCTCTCTGGTGGCAACCAGCAGAAGGTCGTCCTGTCCAAGTGGATGTTCACCGACCCGGACATCCTGATCCTCGACGAGCCCACCCGCGGTATCGACGTGGGTGCCAAGTTCGAGATCTACGGGATCATCCAGCAGCTCGCGGCCGAGGGGAAGGGCATCATCCTCATCTCGTCCGAGCTCCCCGAACTCCTCGGTCTCTCCGACCGGATCTACACCATCTTCGAGGGCCAGATCACCGCTGACCTCCCGGCCGACCAGGCCGATCCCGAATCGCTCATGCGCAGCATGACCTCCGCGCGGAAGGGCGCCACCGCCTCATGAACAACCTGAAACTGCTCTTCGGCAAGGGCAACAGCATCGGCCAGTACGGCATGATCATCGCCCTCATCGTGCTGCTGATCTTCTTCTCGATCACCACGAACGGGCTCATCCTCGAGCCGACCAACGTCATCAACCTGTTCCTGCAGTACTCCTACATCCTGATCCTGGCGCTCGGCATGGTCATGGTCATCATCGCGGGGCACATCGACCTGTCGGTCGGTTCGGTCGCAGCGGTCGTCGGCATCGTCGTGGCGCAGTCCATGGCCGTGTGGGACTTCCCGGTGTGGGCAGCGATCCTCCTGGGCCTGGCCTGCGGTGCCGCGATCGGTGCCTGGCAGGGCTTCTGGGTCGCGTTCGTGAAGGTCCCGGCCTTCATCGTGACGCTGGCCGGTCAGCTCATCTTCCGCGGTGTGAACCAGATCATCGGCAACTCGACGTCCGTTCCGGTCCCGAACGACTACATCCCGATCGGCGCCGGCTTCCTCGGCGACTTCGGCCCCGACTTCGGCTTCAGCAACGGCACCCTGCTCATCGGTCTAGCCACGATCCTCGCGCTCATCATCATCGAGGCCCGTGGCCGTGGCCGCCGCAAGAAGATGCAAGCCGAGGTCCCGCCGCTGTGGGTCTCGATCGTCCGCACCGGTATCCTGGTGGCCGTCACGCTCGTCGCCACGTACCTGTTCGGCGCCGGCCCGGTCGGCACCTCGGTCCCGGTCGTCGCGATCATCCTCGGTGTCCTGACCATCGTCTACGGCTTCGTCACGAAGAACACGATCTTCGGTCGCCAGGTCTACGCCGTCGGTGGCAACGCCAACGCCGCGGTCCTGTCGGGTGTCTCCGCGAAGAAGGTCAACTTCTTCGTCATGATGAACATGTCGGTCCTCGCCGCGATCGCCGGCATGGTCTTCGTCGCCTACTCCGGCGCCTCTGGCCCCGCGGACGGCACCGGTTGGGAGCTCGACGCTATCGCCGCCGTCTTCGTCGGTGGTGCAGCGGTCGCCGGTGGTGTCGGCACGATCTCCGGATCGATCATCGGTGGTCTCGTGATGGCGCTGCTGTCGAACGGCCTGCAGCTGATGGGCCTCGAGTCCAACAAGGTGCAGATCATCCGCGGTCTGGTCCTGCTCGTCGCGGTCGCCTTCGACGTCTACTCGAAGTCGCAGGGTCGCCCGTCCCTCATCGGGGGCATGATGCGGCAGTTCCAGCGGAAGGACACCGAGGAGAACACGGTGTCCGCCCAGCAGCCGCGGTCCATCGAGGACCAGCCCGACAAGATCACCCTCCCCTAGTCCCAACTCCCCACACCGGGGCCCCGGCCCCACACCTCCTCAACGAAGAGAAAGCAATCACATGCGCAAGAAGATCGTCGCCGGCCTCAGCCTGGCGCTCATCGCGGGCCTCGCCCTCAGCGGTTGCTCGGCACGCGGCTCGTCCGACGACGCCGGCAGCACCAGCACCATCAAGAAGGGCGACCTCATCGGCGTCGCCCTGCCGGCCAAGACCTCGCAGAACTGGGTCCTCGCCGGTGCGGCGTTCAAGAAGTCGATCGAGGAAGCCGGATTCAAGGCCGACATCCAGTACGCGAAGGCAGACGGCCCCGTCCCGGACCAGCAGGGTCAGATCGCGACCATGATCACCAAGGGCGCCAAGGCCGTCATCATCGGCGCGGCCGATGGTTCGCAGCTGACCGCGCAGGTCAAGTCGGCCAAGGCTTCTGGTGCTGTCGTCATCGCCTGGGACCGCAACATCCTGAACACGAAGAACGTCGACTACTACGTGGCGTTCAACAACTTCAAGGTCGGTCAGCTCCAGGCCGAGGCGCTGCTCAAGGGCCTCGAGGAGAAGAAGGGCGACAAGCCGTACAACGTCGAGCTCTTCGCCGGTTCGCCGGACGACGCCAACGCCACCGTGTTCTTCAACGGTGCGATGGACGTCCTGCAGCCGAAGATCGACGACGGCACCATCAAGGTCGTCTCCGGTCAGACCACGTTCCAGAAGGTTGTCACGCAGGGCTGGCTCGCACAGAAGGCCCAGTCGCGCATGACCGACCTGCTCGCGCAGTACTACACGGGGGACACCGAGCTCGACGGCGTCCTGTCGCCGAACGACACGCTCGCCCGTGCGATCCTCACCGCGACCAAGGCCGCCGGCAAGGACAACCCCGTCGTGACCGGGCAGGACTCGGAGACCGCGTCGATCCCGCTCATCATGCAGGGCACGCAGTACTCGACGATCTTCAAGGACACCACGAAGGAAGCCCAGGCTGCCGTCGACCTCGTCTCCACCCTGTCGAAGGGCGACAAGCCCGAGACCAAGATGGACAAGACGAACAACTACAACGGTGTGAAGACGGTCCCCGCGATCGAGCTCGCACCGGTCCTCGTCACCAAGGACAACGCCGTCGAGGCCTACAAGGGCAACGACACCCTCGAGGAGCTCGCCAAGAAGGGCTGATCTCCCCAGCACCACGGACGGCCCCGTCTCGCCTCGGCGAGACGGGGCCGTCCTGTTCATCCCAATTCGATCACCAGATCACTACGGACGCACCCCGACGTTCCGACAGCGGGCGGGGGCCAAGACGAGCAACTCAGGTGATCAATCGTCTAGGTGAGTGCAACCTCAGAGACAGGCGCTGTGTTTCGGCTGATATGCAGGCAGCAGGGTACGGAGCGAGTCCGCAAAATGTTCGACTAGCGCCACGTTAAGCGTAGTCATAGATTTCGTACGGCGCTGAACTCAGCGCCTCAGGATCAAAGGGGATCTTTATGAAGTTTTCGTTGAAAGCAACCGCGGTGCTCGTCGCAGCAGCTGCCTTGGTGGGGTCAGTAAGCCTTCCGGCTCAGGCCGTCGGTGTTGCCGCTCAGACATGTCCAGGCGGTTCGGTCGTCGGACATTCCTCCACACGTGGCGGAGCAGACACGAACGCCACCGGGTGTAAGGACGCACTCAAGGTGGCGGTTCGTCAGCACTACACCGCAACGGGGGGCAAGGCCTACATCACGAAGTGGAAGATCAGCGGCAACTACGTGCTGACCATCAAGCAAGCCAATCCCGGCTACCCGGTCTTCCAGGCCGACCACTACTACGTCGCTGGCGTCGCGGGCCAGAAGCCGATCTTCTCGCAGTGAGACGCGCATTCGCCACGGTCGCGGTGGCCCTCGTCATTGTGATGGGGGCCACCGCCTGCGCAGGTGCCCGAGAAAGCGGGGCTTCGGATACCGATAGCACGCAGTTAATCTCACCGCCCACAGAGGGCTCCATAACGCTGCGTCAGTACGACGCAGCGTTTAGGTCTTTCCGAGCATGCGTCCACCGTGGAGGAGTGGAACTGATCACAGGCGGACGAGACGATTCAGGCATCGAGTATTCTTTCGCCGCCGAAGATGCTGATGTCGTGGATCCGTGTTACGCGCAGTTCTTTCGTGATCAAGACATACGTTGGCAACAGCAAATGCAGAAAGGTCCCTGACCATTCACCCGGCTGCGCTGGGTGCGGAGTCCCCTTTCAAAGATGGGCAGCGCGCAACCGGCGCGCGGCGTCGGCGAGGTGCGGGACGTCGGTGCGGGCGGTGCCGAACACCAGCGCACGCGTCGTGTCGAAGTACCGCCGGGTCAGCCGCTCCCCCAGGTCGGACACGCGCGACCACGGGATGCCGGGCTCGCTCGCGGTGACCCCGGCGGGGAGCACCCGGACCGCCTCACCGATCTCGACCAGACGCATCCGGACCGCGTCGTGCACCAGGTCCTCGGGCACCCGCTCGTCGTCGATGTAGCGCCGGATCGCCTCGCACGCCCGGATGACGTCGTCGAGGCGGTCGGCCACGGCACGGCGGATGCCGGGCTGCCCGCTCACAGCGGCACCGCGGTCCGGACGACCCCGGGGCGCATGCCCGCGGCGTCGACGACGTCGACGCGGACTCCGAGCAACCGTTCGGCGGCGTCCTGGATGCGCATCAGCGCGAAGATGCCGAGCCCCGCGTCGACGTCGACCATCAGGTCGACGTCACTGTCCGGGCCGTCCTCACCCCGGGCGACGCTGCCGAAGATGCGGGGGTTCCGCCCGCCGAACCGCTGCACGATCTCGATGAGGTCCTGCCGGGCCGCGACCACGCGCTCGAGGAGCGGCGGGGGTTCCTCGACCGGCTGCAGGTCGATCGTCGTCGTGAAGCCCGCCGCGCGGAGCATCCGCTGCAGGGCTGCGAGCGACGGTTCGCGCCGACCGTTCTCGTACGTGCTGATGACGCTCTGCGTGACGCCCGCGCGCTGGGCGAGCTGGACCTGGGTCAGTTCGGCGCGTTCACGGGCGTCGCGGATGAGCACCGCGGCCGACAGTGGCGGGGCGGACCGTGGGGGAACAGCGGACATGCTGCAACGATACACAGCATCCAACATTTCGTCCGCCGCCGGATCGGCGCACGCTCAGCGGGGGTCGGAGACGTCCGCGCGGTGGAAGTTCTGCGCCGAGCGCGACGCGGTCGGGCCACGCTGACCCTGGTAGCGGGACTGGTACTCGGCGGAACCGTAGGGCTTCTCGGCCGGGCTCGACAGCTGGAAGAAGCACAGCTGTCCGATCTTCATCCCCGGCCAGAGCTTGATGGGCAGGGTCGCGACGTTCGACAGCTCGAGCGTCACGTGCCCGGAGAACCCGGGGTCGATGAAGCCCGCGGTCGAGTGGGTCAGGAGGCCGAGGCGGCCGAGCGAGCTCTTGCCCTCGAGCCGAGCGGCGATGTCGTCGGGCAGCGTCACGACCTCGAACGTGGAACCGAGGACGAACTCGCCCGGGTGCAGCACGAACGCCTCGTCCGGGTCGGTCTCGACCAGGCGGGTCAGGTCGGGCTGGTCCACCGCGGGGTCGATGTGCGGGTACTTGTGGTTGTCGAACAGCCGGAAGAACTTGTCGAGCCGGACGTCGATGCTCGACGGCTGCACGAGCGAGGCGTCGTACGGGTCGAGGCCGATCCGGCCTTCGGCGAGCTGGGCGGTGATGTCGCGGTCGGAGAGCAGCACGGACGAAGCCTAGCGGCAGCGGGCGTCGCGCCGGTATGCTGCCAGGCTGCCCACCACCCGGGCGGGCGGCGTTCGGAGCAGTGATGACCACGTACACCGTCGACGAGATCACGGTGCCCGCCTCGATGGACGACGACCCGGCGACCGTCGCGACCTTCGCCGAGTGGCTCGCGGTGTCCGACGGCGCCGAAGCCGCCGTGCACGGGCTGCACGAGTTGGCCTGGACGCCGGAGGAGTACCTGCCGCTGTGCCGCGAACCGGGTGCCCCGAGCCGGCTCGTCGTCGCCCGCGACGACCGCGGCACCGTGGTCGGTGCGGGCTCGTACGACACGAAGCAGGAGCCCGGCACCACCAACTGCTGGCTGTCGGTCGGCGTCGTCCCCGAGCACCAGCGCCGCGGTGTCGGGACGCTGCTCGCCGACCTCCTGGAGTCGATGGCCCGCGCCGACGGCCGCACGCAGTGGAAGACGTACGCCGTCTCGCGGCAGGTCGGGCCCGCGTCCGGGCCCGGGTACGTGCAGGCCCCGACGGGGTTCGGCGCCGTCCCGGAGGACGAGGCCGGGGTGCGGTTCCTGACCGCCCGCGGCTGGCACTTCGGCCAGGTGAACCGGATCAGCCGGCTCCCGCTGCCCGCCGACGCATCCGTGGTGCGCGGACTGCACGAGCGGGCGTCTGCTGCAGCCGGGCCGGAGTACCGCGTACACGCCTGGACCGGTCGGACGCCGGAGCAGTGGCTCGACGGCATCGCCGTGCTCGAGACCCGGATGAGCACCGACGCGCCCGCCGGGGACATGGAGGAGCCCGAGGACGTCTGGACCGCCGAACGACTCCGGGAGCACGAGGACGAGCTCGCCCGGGCACCGCGCGCCCTGCTCACCGTGGCCGTCGAGCACCTACCCACGACCACCCTGGCCGGTTTCACGCAGCTGTCCGTGCCGGACGACCCCGCACGACCGGCACAGCAGTGGGACACCCTGGTGCTCCGCGAGCACCGCGGCCACCGGCTCGGCTGGCTGCTCAAGGTCGTCGGGATCCAGGAGCTCGAGCGGCGGTTCCCGGGGCGCCCCTCGGTCATCACGTTCAACGCGGAGGAGAACCGCCACATGCTCGACGTGAACGAGGCCGTCGGGTTCGTCGGCGTCGGCTGCGAGGGCATCTGGGAACGGCGGGTCTGAGCGCGCATCCGAGGGGCCGCCGTCCAGCCGACACGCCTACGATTGGACGGTCATGACCGTCACGTCACCCGAAACCCAGCCCACGGGGTCAGCGCCGGACGCCGCCCCCACCACCGGGCGTTCGTCCACCGTCGCGACGGTCCTCGTCATCGCGATCCCGCTGGCCGTCGCGTGCTCGATCCTCGGGCTGACGATCACCGGTGCCTTCAGCGCGAGTCAGCAGCTGGTCTCCGCCGGAGACGTCGTCGAGTACGGCCTGCCGATCGCCCGGGTCGTGCACGACACGATGGCGGCGCTGACCATCGGGCTCCTCATCGTCGCGGCGTTCGCGCTGCCCGCGCAGAAGAAGGACCACGGCGCCCTGTCCAGCGTGCAGCACCGTGCGACCCGTTGGGCTGCTGCGACCGGCGCCGTCTGGTTCCTGGCTGCCGCGGTGAGCATCGTCCTGACCGGTGCGAACACCCTCGGTGTCCCGCTCACCAGCCCGGTGTTCGCCCGCAACTTCATGCTCTTCGCGTTCCAGGTCGAGATCGGCCAGGCGCTCGTGGTCTCGGCCGCCGCGATCCTCGTCGCCACGGTGGTCGCCGCCTTCGCCACGCGGGTGACGACCCTGGCGTTCGCCACCGTGATCGGCCTGTTCGCCCTGCTCCCCCTGGCGCTGTCCGGCCACGCCGCGGGGTCGCTCGAGCACGCGAACGCGGTGAACTCGCTCGCGATCCACCTGGTCGGGGTGTGCGTGTGGGCCGGTGGCCTGGTCGCCGTGGTCCTGCTCCGCACCCGCACCAAGGGTGCGACCGGACGCGTGATCGCCCGGTACTCGACGCTCGCCGGCTGGTCGTTCGGGGCCGTGGCGTTCTCCGGCATCGTCAACGCGTCGCTGCGCCTGACCGGCCCGCTCGACCTGTTCACGACGACGTACGGCTGGCTCATCACCGTCAAGGCGCTCATCCTCGTGCTGCTCGGCGTCGCGGGGATCGTGCAGCGCCGGAAGCTCGTGCCCGGGCTCCTCCGCGCGCCGCTCGACCGCCGCCTGTTCACCCGGTTCGCCCTGGCCGAGATCGTGTTCATGGCCGTGGCCATCGGCGTCTCGGTTGCCGTGTCCCGCTCGCAGCCGCCGATCCCGCAGACCCCGGCGACGGGCGAGGACACCCGCTCCGGCCTGATCGGGTTCCCGTTCCCGCCGGCGCAGACCACGCAGACGTACCTGACCCAGTGGCACATCGACTGGGTGTGGCTCGGTCTGGCCGTCGTCGGGGCCGTCTGGTACCTGCTGGCGGTACGCAAGCTCCGGAAGCGCGGCGACGCCTGGCCCGTCGGCCGCACCATCGCCTGGCTGATCGGCTGCGCCCTGTTCATCTGGACCACGTCGGCCGGCCCTGCCGTCTACGGCATGATCCACTTCTCGTCGCACATGCTCCAGCACATGCTGCTGATGATGTTCGTCCCGCTGCCGCTCGTGCTCGGCGGCCCGGTGCTGCTCGCGCTCCGCACCCTGCCGGTCCGGAACGACGGCTCACGCGGCGCCCGCGAGTGGCTCATGCTCTTCGTGCACTCCCGCTGGATGCAGTTCCTCGGCAAGCCCGCCGTCGCCGGGATCATCTTCGCCGGGTCGCTCGTGGTGTTCTACTTCACGCCGGCGTACCAGGCCGCGATGCAGTCGCACGAGTGGCACGTCGCGATGATCATCCACTTCGTCCTGAGCGGCTACCTGTTCTTCTGGGTCTTCGTCGGCGTCGACCCGGGGCCGCAGCGCCCGCCGTACCCGATGCTCATCATCACCCTGCTGGCCACCCTGGCGTTCCACGCGTTCTTCGGCGTCGCGGTCATGACGTCGCAGTCGGTGTTCGCGATCGACTGGTTCCACGCGCTGGGCCAGACCAACGACGCCGCACTGCTCGACGACCAGCACACCGGCGGCGGCATCGCCTGGGGCGCTTCGGAGCTCCCGATGGTCTTCGTGGCCCTGCTCGTCGTCCGGAACTGGATGCGCTCGGACAAGCGCGACGCGAAGCGCCTCGACCGCAAGGCCGACCGCGACGGTGACGCCGACCTGAAGGCCTACAACGAGCGCCTGGCGGCGATGAGCAAGCGGGACTGACCCGCAGCACCGGTCACACGGCGGGCGTTGCCCCGGTCAGTCCCCGTGGACGATGCAGACCGCGTCGAGGTCCATCGCGGCCTCGAGCGCGGCCGAGATCCCCGATTCCCCGTCGGGGCCGGCGGGGGTCACGGTGTCGACCCACCACAGCGGCGTCGCCAGGGTCGGGGCGTCCGGCAGGATCCGCTCGACCTCGTCGAAGGAGTCCACCCGGCGCACGCCGAGCACGGTGATCACCGGGTGCGTGGCGTCCCGGCAGACCTGCATCATCGGGCCGTCGTCGAGCGCCCGGACGCCCCAGGTCTCGTCGTGCAGCAGGAGCGCCTCCGCCACCTCGCGCGTCTCCACCGGCTGGCGGCAGAGGATGGTGACGTCACGCGGCACCCTGACCGCCCACCATCCGGTCGTCGCGGACGTGGCCATCGAGCGTGCCCTCGTCGTGCGCGGGGTCGAGCGGTGCGCCGCCGACCAGCTGCAGGAAGCGGTCCTCGTCGATGCGGTCGAGGAACGACTCGAGCGCTTCCCAGCCGTCCTCGAAGCGGACGATCATGCCGCCGTCGTCAGCCGCGTCGGCATCCGGACGGGCGGCCGAGCCGGAGCCGGCTGCGAAGGTCGCGGTGGTGGTGCGCGGTGGCGGCCAGACGCCGTCGCGGTCCAGGAAGCCGGCGGCCTCGGGGCCCACGACGACGGCGAGCGGCGACGGTTCGCCGTGCGAGACGGCCCGCACCAGGTGGTCGGCGTCGCCGCGGCGCTGCATGACGACGCCGAACACGGGGACGACCTGGTCGGCGACCCGCTGCACGGCGTCGAACATCCGGTTCGCCAGGCCCGGGTCGGTGTTCTCCTCGGGCACGGTGAGCACGGCGGACATCGTCTCGACGACGACCCCGCCGACCAGGTGCGCGGTCATCGTCGCCGAGAACCCCTCACCGATGGCGTACGAGGTCGAGATGCCGGGCGCCTCGTGCTTCGCGTACTGCGTGACGACCCAGCGGTCCCACGGCACGGTGAGCGGTTCGGCGGTGCCCCACCGGGTCGGGCAGGTGCCGACCGTGTGGCACAGCGCCTCGATCGCGGAGCCCATGTCGACCGCACGGCCGGGATGGTGGCGGAGGGTCAGGTCGATGCTGATCTGTCGCACCGAGTCGGCCGAGACGGGGTGCTCGGGCGACGGGGTGCCCACGAGTTCGGGGCCGCGGTGCACGAAGTCCTCGATGTCGGAGGCGGCGACGCCGGTCCGGCCGTCACGCAGAGTGCCGTCGAAGTCGGACACCGCCCACGCGGCGCCGTACGCGCCGAGCGCGTGCCGGAGCGCCGGGGTGATCGCCGCGGCCCGGCCGGTGCGGAGCACGACCGTGCGTCCGGCGTCCGCCGACCGACGGAGCAGCGAGGCGAGCGCGTCGGTCAGCCACACGACGGGCGATGCGGACTCGACCACGATCGCCGAGCCGACCACGTCGTCGATGAGGGGATGCCTGACCATCCGGGTCCTCCTCGGTTCGGGGCTGGAACTCCCTGGACGGTACACACGGGGGCGACACCTGTCCGTCAGGCGCCCACCCTCACAGCGGAGACTCGGGAGGCGCGACACGCGCCCGCGAGACGGCGTACGGTGCGCGGTCGGCTGGCTTCCAGGCGAGAATCCGCTAGGCTTGCCGAGTCCCGTTCTGCGGGGCGCGCGAGTGTAGTTCAATGGTAGAACTCCAGCTTCCCAAGCTGGTAGCGCGGGTTCGATTCCCGTCACTCGCTCCGTCGGACGTACGCTCGCCGCATGTCCTCCTCCTCCGGTTCCCCCGAACACACCGCACCCGTGGTCGTCATCGGTGCCGGGGTCGTCGGCGCCGCGACCGCGTACGCCCTCACCGCCCGCGGCGAGCGCGTCCTGCTCGTGGAACAGCACGCTCGCGGCCACCACCTCGGTTCCTCGCACGGTGCGACCCGGATCTTCCGGCAGGGCTACGCCGACCCGGAGTACGTCGCGCTGACCACCCGCGCACTGGCGCTGTGGGAAGCGCTCGAGGCCGCCGCCGGCGAGGAGCTCGTCGTCCGCACGGGTGCCGTCGACCACGGTCGGCCCGAGGTCGTCGACGCGATCGCCGCGGCCCTCGCCGACGCGGACATCCCCCACGAGTCACTCACTCCGGAGCAGGCGGCAGCACGTTGGCCCGGCATCGCGTTCGAGGGGCACGTGCTGACCCACGCGTCGGCCGGACGCATCCGCTCCGAGCGGACGATCGAGGTGTTCCTCACGCTCGCCGAACGGACCGGTCTCGTCGACCTGCGGTTCGACACGCGGGTCACCGGGCTCGAGGACCACGGTGACGACGTCACCGTGACGCTGTCCGACGGCAGCGCGGTCCGTACCGCGTCCGTGGTGGCCGCGGTGGGCTCGTGGGCCCCCACGCTGGTCGGCGGGCTGCTCGCCGGACGCGGGGCGGGCCTCCCGGCCATCCGCGTCACCCAGGAGCAGCCGGCCCACTTCCCCAGCCACCTGCCGGACGCGGCCTGGCCGAGCTTCGTGCACTGGGCCGACGGCGACGACGTGTACGGGCTGCTGACGCCGGGCGAGGGCGTCAAGGTCGGGTTCCACGGCACCGGGCCGGTCGTCGACCCGGACCACCGGGACTTCACTCCCGTGCCGGCCGAGGCCGAGCGACTGCAGGCGTACGTCGCGCGGTACGTGCCGGGGGTCGACGCGACGAAACCGACGTTCATCAGCTGTCTGTACGACAACTCCCCCGACGAGGACTTCGTCATCGACCGGGTCGGGCCCCTCACGGTGGCGACGGGGTTCTCCGGGCACGGCTTCAAGTTCGCGCCACTGCTCGGCGAGATGCTCGCGGACCTCGCCACGGGCGGCGTGCCGCACCCGCGTTTCGCCCTGCCGGAGCCGGTGCCCGCGTCCTGACGCACCAACCGGTTCGCCGCACGCCGGCGTCTGGCGACCGGCCGCTACGGTGGGATCCGTGCGCATCATCGTGGCTCCGGACTCGTTCAAGGGCACCGCGACGGCGGCGTCGATCGCTGCGGCCGTTCGTGCCGGCTGGCTGACCGAACGCCCCGACGACGACGTGGTGCTCGTCCCGATGGCCGACGGCGGCGAGGGCACGCTCGACGCCTTCGAGTCCGCGGTCCCCGGAGCCGTCCGGGTCCCCGTCACCGTGACCGGGCCGGCCGGGACACCGGTCGACACCCACTGGCTCCGGCTGCCCGACGGCCGCGCGGTGGTGGAGCTCGCGGCGACGAGCGGCCTCCCCCTGCTCGACGCACCGATGCCGGACACGGCGACGAGCCGCGGGTTCGGCGAGGCGATCGCCGCCGCGCTCGACACCGGTGCCACGGGGCTCGTGCTCGGCATCGGGGGCAGCGCGTCCACCGACGGCGGGCGTCCGGTGCTCGAGGCGCTCGGACTCGACAGCGAAGGAGCCGGCACCGACGGCCTCCGGGCGCTCCCCCCGCTCGGCGTCACCGTGCTCACCGACGTCACCTCTCCGCTGCTCGGTCCGACCGGTGCCGCCGCCGTCTTCGGCCCGCAGAAGGGCATCACGCCCGACCGTGTGGCGTCCTTCGACGACCGACTCTCCGCCTGGGCCGCGCGCTTCCCCGACGTCGACCCGGACACCCCGGGCGCAGGAGCCGCCGGCGGTGTCGGGTTCGGCCTGCTGGTGTGGGGCGCCACGCTCGCCGGTGGGGCCGCGGCCGTCGCCGAGGTCCTCGGGCTGCCGGCGCTGCTCGACGGCGCCGATGTGGTGATCAGCGGCGAAGGGTGCTTCGACGGGCAGAGCGCCGTCGGCAAGGTGCCCTCGGTGGTCCGCGACCTGACCGCAGCGCATGCTCCCGGAGCCCGCTCGATGCTGGTCGCCGGCGCGATCGAGGCCCCGCTCCACGACTACGCGGCCGCCGCGTCGCTCACCGTGCTCGCGACGCAGACCACCGGCGAACCCGACGACGCCCTCGCCGACCCGCTGCGCTTCGCCACGATCGCCGGGCGGCGGCTGGCCCGGCTCGCCTGAGCGAGCAGAACGACGCGACGCGCCCGTCCGCGGGCACAGGGGTGTCCTGGTTGTACCTCCCACACGGCCGCGGCTGCGCGCAGACTGGTTCCGGGCCGGAACCGGCCCGCAACGCACCACCCCCACGAGGAGATCATTGCGCACCGTCAACGCGTACGCGGCACCGTCAGCGACCGAGCCGCTCGTCAAGACCACCATCACCCGTCGGGACGTCGGCCCGGACGACGTCGCGATCGACATCGCCTACGCCGGCATCTGCCACTCGGACATCCACACCGTCCGCGGTGAGTGGGGCCCCATCCAGTACCCGCAGGTCGTCGGCCACGAGATCGTCGGCCACGTCACCGAGGTCGGCGAGAACGTCACCAAGCACAAGGTCGGCGACCGCGTCGGCGTCGGCTGCATGGTGAACTCGTGCGGCGAGTGCGAGAACTGCGTCGCCGGCCAGGAGCAGTACTGCCTCAAGGGCAACATCGGCACGTACGCCAGCGTCGACCCGGCCGACGGCTCGATCACCCAGGGCGGCTACTCGCAGGCCGTCGTGGTGAACGAGGACTTCGTCCTCCGTGTCCCCGAGTCGCTCGACATCGAGAAGGTCGCGCCGCTGCTCTGCGCCGGCATCACCACCTACTCGCCGCTCCACCACTGGAAGGCCGGCCCCGGCACGAAGGTCGCCGTCGTCGGCATGGGCGGGCTCGGCCACATGGCCGTCAAGATCGCCGTCGCGCTCGGCGCCGAGGTCACCGTCCTGTCGCAGACCACCTCGAAGCAGGAGGACTCGCTCCGCTACGGCGCGAAGGCCCACTACGCGACGAAGGACCCGGAGACGTTCGAGAAGCTCGCGAACTCCTTCGAGCTCATCATCAACACCGTCTCGGCGAAGATCCCGATGGGCGCCTACCTCGGCCTGCTCAAGGTCGACGGCACGCTCGTCAACGTGGGCGCTCCGTCCGAGCCGCTCGAGGTGCCGGCCTTCGCGCTCATCCCGCGTCGGCTCAGCTGGGCGGGTTCCGCCATCGGCGGCATCCAGGAGACCCAGGAGATGCTCGACTTCTGCGCCGAGCACGGGATCCTCCCGGAGACCGAGCTCATCAGCGCCGACCAGATCAACGAGGCCTACGAGCGCGTGCTGTCCTCGGACGTCCGCTACCGCTTCGTGATCGACGCGGCCACGCTGGCGTAGTCGTCACCACCTGACAGACGGGAGGCCCGTTGCCGGCTGGCAACGGGCCTCCCGTCTGTCGTCTCGGTGCCGTCAGCCGACCTCGTCCCCGGACGGCAGCGCGCCGCACCAGTCGACGGAGCCCGCGTCGATGCTCGCCTCGAGCGCGCCGGAGGCCGCGTCTACGATGCTCACGAGCTCGCCGGCCGCCGACTTCGTCGCGACCGCGACGAACTGGCTGTTCGGGGACGGGCAGACCGCGGTGACGCTCGCGTCGTCGGGGATCGTCACGGGCAGCCGGGAGGCCCGTCCCCCGTCCACACGCACGATCCGTGCCGCGATGGTGCCGTCCGACCGCACGTCCCCCAGCACCCGCAGGTACGTGTCGTCGGACAGCTGGGCGATGCGGCCGAGGACGGCCGCATCGGTGCTCGCGGCGGGCGCCTGCAGCGCCGACTTCGACCCGTCGGTCAGGTCCAGCCGCTCGATCCCGGTGCCCGTCTCGACGACGGCGGTGGTGCCGGTGCCGACGAAGCCGTGCAGGTAGGTGGCGCTGCCGAGCCGGACCGGGTCGGCACGCCCGCTCATGTCGACGAGCACCAGGTCGTCGCTGCCCGTCCGGACCAACGCGCTCTCGGTCCGCGGCACGTAGGCCCACTGCCCGACCGTCATCGGCACGGCGCCCGTCTTCGGCTTGCCGTTCGCCGCGATCGCCGTGGGCATGTGCGTACCCGTCATGTCGACCACGTACAGGCCGGTGTTCCGGGACTGCCCGGTCGAGGTGTCGGCGTACTCGAACCCGAACGAAGCACCGTCGTCGGCGACGTGGAGCGCCGTGACGCGACCCTCGGCGGTCGGCAGGGTGAGGTGTTCGACGGGGGCGTCGGCGTCCTGCACGCCACCGCTCAGCGCCACGATGTCCACGGACGAGCTCGCGTCAGTGCCGCTCACGACGACCAGGGAGCGGCCGAGCCGGGCGTACTCGGAGATCGCGGTGCCCTCGTAGACCGTGGTGGCGCCGCCCGCGTCGAGGGATCGCCGGACGATGCGGTCCTTCGCCCCGGCCTGCCCGGGGACGAGTGCGAGCACGTCGGTGCTGCCGGTGCGGATCGCCGCCGTCAGGTCGGACGTGGCACGCTGCCCGGGTGCCCGCACGCCCGCGACCGTCACGGTGTACTCGCGGTCGTACGCCAGGGGTCCGGCGAACTCGACCGCGATCGTGTTGCCGCTCGAGGTCACGGTGTGCGCCGCAGCCGGGCTGACCCGGACGTCCGCGGCGGCGACCTTCTGCAGCGCCTGGTTCGCGGTCAGGATCACCCGCTGGGCCGGACGGGTGACGAGACCGGTCGCGTCGTAGGACACGTCGCGGAGCCGCGGGCCCTGCTGCGAGCCGACGACCGCGGCGAGCGCGGCGACCACGGCGAGGACCACCACGACGGCGACGTACCGGCGGTGGAAGCGGTGTGCGACGGGGCGGCGCTCGCGGCGCTGGTCTCCGCGGCGCTGGCCTTCGCGTGGCTGGTCTCCGCGACGCTCAGAACTCATACGGGTCCTCGGGCTGCGCGATGTCGGTGATCTTCGCGGCCTTCACGACGATGCGGGCGTCGGCGGACTGGTCCGGGTTGGCGGCCAGGGCTCCGCGGACGGTGACCCACTGCCCCTCGTCGGGGACGGTCCCGGCACCGGCGCCGTCGCCGGTCACGACGCCGAGGCCGACCGGTTGTGCGTCCACGGCGCAGCAGCTGATCACGAAGCGGGTGAGGGTGAAGGACCCGTCGTCGCCCGGCACCACGAAGCCCGTCAGTTCGACCTGCTTGCCGACCAGGGCCGTGGTGTCCGTGGTCTGCCGGATCAGCGCGGCCCAGTCCTTGACGCCGTACTCCGAGGTGTCGACGCCCTCGCTCCCGAGCAGCTGCACCGCGGACTCCGAGCCGGTGGCGTTGGACAGGGTCGCGGAGTCCACGCTCCGCTGCTGGGCGGTGCGGGCGGACAGGGTCGTCGGGGGCAGGACGAGCATCGCGACGGTGACGCCGATCGTGACGACGGCGGCGGCTCCGCCGAGGGCGAGGCGGACGGCGCGACGGCGGCCTCGGCCGGGGCCGGGGCCCGGCTCGTGGGCGTCGGCGTCGGCGTCGTGCTCGTCGACGTCGTCGCCGTGCGTGTGACCGTACCCGCGGGCGGTGGCCACCAGTCCGGCGATCGACGCGGGCACCCCGACGGCGGCGAGCACGACCGTGAACACCGAGTAGCGCGGGTTGATGTACAGGTCGAGGTGCCCGACCAGCGCGAGCCACAGCGTGCAGAGGGCCGCGGCCAGCACCGACCCGAGACCCAGGTACGCGGCCGCGTTGCTACGTGCATCAGACGAGGACATTCATCACCAATCCCACGGCGCCGGCGAACAGGACGCACACGACGGACAGCAGCACCAGGAAGCGGCCCCGGAACGTCGTGCGCAGCAGGGCGATCATCTTGACGTCGATGATCGGCCCGATGATCAGGAAGGCCGTGATCGACCCGGGCAGGAACGTCGACGCGAAGGACAGCGCGAAGAAGGCGTCGACGTTCGAGCAGAGCGACACCGTCATCGCCAGCAGCATCATCGCCGCGACGGACAGCACCGGGTTCGAGCCGACGGCCACCAGGGTCGAGCGGGGCACCGCGACCTGGATCGCCGCGGCGAGCCCGGCACCGACGAACAGCGCCGGCATCATCGTCGCCGTCTCGCCGCCGAACTGCGCGGCGCTCTGCCGCCAGCGGTGCAGGCCGCGGGGCGCCCCGACGGCCGCACGGCACCGGGCCTCGAAGGCGGGGAGCAGCAGGTCGGCCGGACGGCGGTGCGCGGCGACGATCCAGCCGACGAGGTTCGCGATGACGAACCCGCCGACGATGCGCACCGGCAGGATCCACCCGGACCAGCCGAACGCCTGCGCGGTGCTGATGATGACGAGCGGGTTGAGGATCGGGGCCGCGACCAGGAACGTGACGGCCTCGGCCGGCGTGAACCCGCGCATCATCAGGCCGCGGGCGAGGGGCACGTTGCCGCACTCGCACACCGGGAACAGCATGCCGATCAGGGAGATCACCGCCCGACGGCCGAAGGCGTTCTGCGGCAGGACCTTCTCGAGCGCGCCGACCGGCACCCAGACCTCGACGACGATCGACAGCACGATGCCGAGCACCACGAACGGCAGGGACTCGACGACGACGCTGATCGCCAGTGTGAGGAAGTCCTGCACGACGTCCGGCAGCCCGGTCGACCCGATGCTCGGTGAGAACAGCCGGATGCCCAGCAGGACGACGACGGCGAGCAGCACCAGGCCGGGGCCGGTGAGGCTCCGGGTGCGCTGCGGCGGCCGCGTGGTCGTCGTCACCGGGACAGGATAGGTGACGCCTCCTGCCCGGGGCTGCGCACGGGGCGGCTCAACCCGCGGTGACGCCGTCCAGGTGTCGGTCGAGCACGTCGATCGCCCAGTCGCCGGACTCCCCCGGAGCCAGCCGGACGACCTGCATCGCGAGTCCGTCCAGGAGCGCGTGGAGCCGGCAGGCCTCGTACTCCCGGTCGTCCGCCGGTACCCCGAGCAACCGGAGGACCTCCTCGCACCACGTCCGCATCGCCGCGACGGTCCGGTCGAGCGTCGGCCGGAGCCCGACGTCGGTGAGCGCGGCGTTGCCGAGCGCCAGGTAGACCTCGAGCTCGACGACCCGCTCCTCGTCGAGGGGCAGCAGCTCGAGCACGATCCGGCGTGCGCGTCGGGCGGGCGTGAGGTCGTCGGGGATGGCGTCGATGCGCTCGCGGATCCGGTCGAACACGAGCGTGATGGTGTGCTCGCGGACGCTCGCCTGGGTCGGGAACGTGTAGCGGACCGTGCTCGGCGGCAGTCCGGCCTCGGCGGCGACGTTCCGCACGCTCAACGCTCCGAGCCCGTCGCGCACGAGGACCCGGCACGCCGCCTCGGACACGGTGCGGCGCCGTTCGTCGACGTCCATGCTCCTGGCCACGACGCCATACTCGCACAGTCGTACGAACTCGTGCTACCGTCGAGGTCGTTGTCGCACAGTCGTACGACAACGAGAACGAGAACGAACGACTCCCGCAGGAAAGGACATCGTCATGGCATGGGCAATCCTCGTGCTCAGCGGCGTGCTCGAGGCCGTCTGGGCCACCGCCCTCAGCGCCTCGAACGGCTTCAAGAAGGTCGTCCCCACGATCGTGTTCGTCGCCGGGATGGCCCTGAGCATGGTGGGGCTGGCGTTCGCGATGAAGAGCATCCCGGTCGGCACCGCCTACGCCGTCTGGGTCGGCATCGGGGCATCCCTGACCGTGGTCGTCGCGATCCTCCGCCGACAGGAGGCCGCGTCCTTCGCCCGCCTCGCCCTGGTCTTCGGCCTGGTGGCGTGCGTCATCGGCCTCAAGGTGGTGAGCTGACGTGGCCTGGATCGTCCTGTTCGTCAGCGCCGCGCTCGAGACCGTCTGGGCGACCGCCCTCGGCGAGAGCGACGGTTTCACCGAGCTCCGCCCGACGATCGTGTTCGCCGTCACGATCGTGATCAGCCTCGTTGCCTTCGGCTACGTCCTGAAGCACATCCCGATCAGCACGGCGTACGCGGTGTGGACCGGTACCGGCGCCGCCCTCACCGTGCTGTGGGGCATGGCCACCGGCGCAGAGCCCGTCACCGTGCTGCGCCTGCTGTTCATCGCCGGCATCGTCGGATGCGTCGTGGGCCTCAAGCTCGTGCCAGCCCGCCCCGCCGCCGAGCCCACGCGCTGAGCGACAGCTCACGCGCCAGCGATCCCGTGAGGTGTCGCTGACCCCGTGAGGCGAGTGCGGTCCGAGCACGCGCGCCGAGACGGACGGGAGGCCCGGTGCCAGCTGGCACCGTCCCTCCCGGCACGGCCGT